>CP003940.1:3147500-3163381 GCA_000317655.1 Cyanobacterium stanieri PCC 7202 | reverse complement strand
AAAAAAATCACCCCGAAGGACGACTTTTCTCTAGCACCAATTGTTTATGAAAGTGAATAATGACATAACGTTATTATTCACATAATCATTATGTTTAATTACTACCAATCCCACGTCTGCGATAACCACTAGGAGGATCAATAGAATATGAATATCCAAGTGAAGTACCAGTATTCAAATTAACACTTAAGTAATTAGCATCATTTTCTGTAAACGGTTGTCCTATCAAGTTACCTTGACCGCCACCCGTCACTTCAAAAGTTTGAGCCCAAATAGGACCAAAGTGACTCGATGTTCCTCTATATTGAACGGTAGAATTAGGGGCAAAAATAAATCCAGCAGTACTACTAGTTCCTTTTACATCTACATTTCCGTTGGCAATATAAAACTGAGCATATTTCCAATCGTTTTGACTTAAACCGCCGTTACCAGCCATTTCTAAGCCTTTATTTCCATAAACGATAAGTTTCCCCGGATTATTGGGCTGTGTTGTACATGATTTATTCTTTCCGTTTCCGGTGCAAGTCTGCTCACCCATTTTGATAGTGACATTTTTGACATTGATGGACTGATCAGAAAAAACATGAATATTTCTATCACCCGTTATGTCGAAAGTGACGGCACAGTCTAAAGGCATATTATAAGCATAGGTATTGTTCGCAATAGGCTGATCATTGGATCTTGGTAAAGTATCCGTTATGCAAGTATTAGACGTAACGGCATTAGTTTCAGAAAATTTACTGTACTGATTACCTTCTTTGTTAATATTTCCAGGTAATGGAGGAAAAGCACCTACATTTTTATCGTGATTATTATATTTTACTGTTGAATTACCACCTATTCCACTTGTTATAAATGTTTCCCAGTTCATTGGATTCTTGGAATTACCAGTGTAGCAACCGAAAGAGTCGGCGACAGAGTCGATATTTATAGTAAAACTACCACCGCCACTTGCTTGAAAGTTTTGAGCCCATAATTGACTTCCGCTGCCTGTGAAACTAGTGTTCTCGACTTGATCATCTTGTGGAATCTCAACTTTTGTAACAGGAAATTTAACTTCAAGTTCAGCTTGAGAGGTGTTGGAATCAGAGAATCTTCTTCCCCGCATAAGTAGAGTACCCAATTCACCAGAATTTTCAGGGGGGGTATAACTAATCAACTGATACTGTGTATCACTGCTAACAGAAACCCAGTTATCATCACTATAAAGTTCATTCTTATCACTTGTACGAGCTACCCCTCCAGCAACATCTGCAACGGAATTTTTCAACTCAACAGGAGTCGGATTCTCAGAGGTCGAATCCGAGTTAGAACTCAAACCAAAAGGTGCACAAGAGCTTGAAACTTCTTGCTGTGAATTGTTATTTAATGCTCCAATAATAATACTTTCAGCTTCCTCATCTGTAGTTTCTGCAAGCTCTGACCAATCAACCCATGCCATTTCAGGATTTTCCGCCAAAAATCCTTGAATCCTCGCAACCCCCGCCTCTGCCGCCGCAACGGCCTGAGCGCTTTGTTCGTCAGCGGTAACATTAGTCTTATTCTGGTTAGAAGTGGTAATGGCGAGGGTAGTTCCCGCAATCATCAGCGCCCCTAGCCCAACCCCCACAGCAAGAGTGGAACCTTTTTGGGAGCTATTCTGCAATATTGACAGGAGTTTAAACTGAAAATTTGTTTTATTTTTATTTTTTTTAGAGAATTTGTTGTTATTTAACATAGCGTTCACCCTTCCTCTTTTAATTACTGTGGTTTTATTAGTTGTTAATTCTTAATACTAAAGCCAGACTTTATTTTGCCTAATGTCTGTATTGTGATTGATTATTAATATATAAATTGCTTAAATGATTTTATTTTTTCTATACAAAATAATGCCTAGGTACATTAATACCTATTAATAATATACCAAAAATAACACCTTTTTATAACAGTAAAACCACCTAAGTGATACTTGTTTTATATAAAGTTTTGGTGAAATTCATGCTTCAAGTTTGATTTGTTTTATTAACCGATATAACTCCTCAACACTCCCACTATTATCAATAACCACATCCGCCCTTACGAGTTTATCTTGTAGGGGCATTTGACTACGAATACGGGCGATCGCACCTTGACGAGAAAAACCATTGCGTTGCTGTAACCGAGAAACTTGGGTTTCAAAATCCGTATATACCACCCAAATTTGATCCACTAAATCAGTCATTTTTGCCTCAAACAAAAGAGGAATAGATAGAAGAATAATCGGCGCATCTGACTCCCTAATCCCCTCCTCCATTCTCGCCCTCACATAGGGATGAACCAAACCCTCCAACCATAACCTCTCCCCCTCATCACCAAAAACAATCTCCCCCAACCTACCCCGATTAATATCCCCGTCTGGGTTCAAAATATCATCCCCATAACGCTCCACAATCCTCTCAAAAATAGGAGAACCAACCTGCACTGCCTCCCTCGCCAAAACATCCGCATCAATGACAGGAATTTGGTATTTATCCCGTAGATAATCCGACACCGTACTTTTACCCGTAGCGATGCCCCCCGTCAAACCGATAATCATAATCTGCACACTCCCTAAGCCATAGTCATAGCAGTGACGATTACCCAACCATCAATTAATAACAAAAAGAAAGTAAACCCCAACAAAAAGAAATACATCCAAGGCTGGGCAAGGGGATAAATATCCGTAGTGTCAATGCCCGTTTTCCTTTGAATCATACCCACCATCTTCGCAAATCCAGCCACCCGCATCGGTAATAAATAAGCCCGATCCTTCTTCTCTGTCGTAAAATAATAAACCATACCCCCCTGCCCAGTGGTGCGCATTTTCAGAGCCTGAATTTCCTGCCATGACAAATTCCAACCCCTACGCCAAATAATTTTCGCCCAATCAGGATACGTAACCCTAATACCACTATCATCCAAAACCACCCTCTCCGTCATCACCGTATAAACCAAAAAAGCTCCAATTACCAACCCCACCCAAAACAACCATTGTGGAATCGGTAGAGTAGTAGTTTTCGCCAAAAAAGGTAAAGGAGTAGTCAGGGCAAAATAAAGACTTAGTAAAGTAATCCTAATCAAAGGAGAAATGGGAAATATTGCTGATGGAGAATTATTTTTGCTCATAAATAAAAATTGTTAGATTAATGGCTGTATTGTTAACTCCATTTTATACGAGTTTCAGTAATGCAAATTTTCCTCCTCCTCTCCCCCTGAAAGGGGAGATGTCGAAGACAGAGGGGTAAGGATTTATATGAAGTCCGAGTAATAAAAAGAATCACCGCCAATGCCCCCTAAATCCCCCAGAATTGGGGGATTTAGGGGGCAATCATTTATCCAAACTTAATATTAGGGGGCAAAACTACCACCTTTATCAAAAAATCCCCCGAACTAGCGGGGGACTGTGAAAGATCGATCCCCAAAATTAAAAAAATTGAGGAATTAAATTATTTCAAAAACCTTACACATCGTAGTATAAAGCGAACTCATAGGGGTGAGGACGAAGACGTAAGGGGTTAACCTCATTATCTAATTTGTACTCGATCCAGTTTTCGATAAATTCCATGGTGAATACACCGCTATCAATCAAGAAAGCATGATCTTTTTCCAACGCTTCCAAAGCACCCTCTAAAGATGCAGGGGTGGAAGGAATTTTGCTCAACTCTTCGGGGGATAAATCATAAATATCCACATCCAAAGGCTCTCCAGGGTGAATTTTATTCTTGATACCATCAATCCCAGCACAAAGCATCGCCGCAAAAGCAAGGTAAGGGTTACTGGTAGCATCAGGACAACGGAATTCTAAACGCTTGGCTTTGGGATTGTCGCCAGATAAAGGAATACGTACAGAAGCAGAGCGGTTTCCTTGGGAATAAGCCAAGTTTACAGGGGCTTCAAAACCGGGTACAAGACGTTTGTAAGAGTTGGTGGTGGGGTTAGTAAAAGCAAGTAAAGCGGGAGCGTGTTTGAGGATACCACCGATGTAGTAGAGAGCCATTTCGCTCAATCCTGCATATTGATCCCCTGCAAATAAAGGTTTACCTTCATTCCAGATAGATTGGTGGGTGTGCATCCCAGAACCATTATCATTAAACAAGGGTTTGGGCATGAAAGTAGCACTCTTACCGTATTTTTTAGCTACGTTTTTAATGACATATTTATAGGTCATCAAATGGTCAGCCGCTTCTACCAAAGTACCAAATTTGAAACCTAATTCATTTTGTCCCCCAGTGGCCACTTCGTGATGGTGTTTTTCGATGGGTACACCACAATCAGCCATGGTTAATAACATTTCGGTACGAATGTCTTGCATGGTATCGGTGGGGGCTACGGGGAAATATCCCTGCTTGTATCCCGGTTTATAACCTAAGTTGCCTCCTTCTTCTTCCCTACCAGAGTTCCAGCGCCCTTCGACACTATCTACATAGTAGTAACCTTTATTTTCGGTTTGGTCAAATCTAACGTCGTCAAAGAGGAAAAATTCTGCTTCGGGACCAAAATAAGCGGTATCACCTAAACCAGTGGAAGCTAAGTAATCTAAGGCTTTGTAAGCAATACTACGAGGATCTCTGGAGTACCATTCCCCTGTGCGAGGTTCTTTGATACGGCAAATCATGCTCAGGGTAGGCTCTTTGTAGAAAGGATCGATCCATGCAGTGTTAGGATCTGGTACCATCGCCATATCGGAGTCATTAATGGCTTTCCAACCACGGATACTGGAACCATCAAAGGGTACACCTTCGGTGAACGAATCTTCGTCTATTTGGTCATAGTAAAATGTGCAGTGTTGCCATGTGCCGGGTAGATCAATAAATTTGAGATCGATCATCTTGATCCCATTATCCTTGATCATTTGTAAGACTTCTTGGGGGGTTTTAGCCATTAATAAATTCTCCTAGTTGTTTTTGATGAAATATCCTTTTCAAAGGTATTATCCTAAGTATTCTCTTGATTTTGTTTTGTAACTTTTTATACCAAGTAATTAGAAAAAGTAAAAAATATTAACCTAGTTGTTATAAAGGTCAATATTAAGAGTCGTTTATTTCAGGGATTAAAACCTATTATTTTTCAAGGATTCTAAACTATAATTTATTTTTTATTTTTTTCAATGATTTGTTTATACTAAATCCCGTTGTAATAATATACTAATTAGGGCGGGGAACAGGGAATAGGGAACGGGGAACAGTTTTTCAAGGTTTATAGTTGTAGATTGATAGGCTAATCATCTCCATTTTAAATTAACCGATAGATATATTACTTAAGAAGGATTTGTTTATACTTTTTTTTGATTGATCTGATGGTATTAATTTTAAGATAAATTATGATCTAAAGGGTGGGTTCGCCCCCTAAATCCCCCAATTCACCGCGGGGCTTATTAATAAAATTTTCTCATGGGGGCAGGGAATAGGCAATGGGCAATGGGCAATGGAGAATACCGATATTTTATAATTAATCAATGATCCCCAGACCTTGATATTATTTGCCTACGGCGGAGGTTAAAATTTCGTTGCCTGTTTTGGTGACTAGCACATCGTCCTCAATTCTTACCCCAATACCTTTCCAATGATCGGGAATTTCGGGCTGTCCTTCGGCGGGGGTGATGTAGGGGGAGATATAGATGCCCGGTTCGACGGTGAGGACGTTTCCTGCTTGGAGGGTTTGCCAAGTTTCTTTATCTAGTTTATAGTTACCGACATCATGGACATCTAAGCCTAACCAATGCCCTGTGCGGTGCATATAAAAGGGTTGATATTTTTTCTCTTTGATGATTTCTTCGGTGTCTCCTTGTAGCAGTTTTAGTTCTTTTAATCCTTCTACTAATACTTCTACGGCGGTGTCATGGTATTGGTTGTAGGTGTTTCCCGGTTGTACCTGTGCGATCGCCTTTAATTGTGCTTCTAGGACTAAATCATAGATGGCTTTTTGTTCGGGGGTAAAGTTCCCTGACACAGGAAAAGTGCGGGTAATATCACCGTTATAGTAGCCAAAACTGGCCCCTGCATCGATGAGCAGTAAATCTCCTTCTTCCATACGGCGATTATTTTCGATATAGTGCAATACACAGGCATTGGCACCCGAAGCAACGATGGAGGGATAGGCAGGGCCTTCACAACCAAGGGATCTAAAGATATGCTCCATTTCCGCTTGAACTTCGTACTCATAACGCCCTGGGGTGGCAAACTCTTGCGCCCTGATGTGGGCTTTGGCGGAGATAGAGGTAGCTTTGCGTAGCATTTCGATTTCCGTGGCACTTTTGACCATGCGCAAGGGGTGCAAGATATAGTTAGAATCTTCGAGCGCCCTCGGGCCATAACCATTACGAGGATAACTCCCCACCAACTTTTGCCAATGGTTAAGGATTTTTTGGTTAAATTCTTGATCCCTTCCTAAATGATAGTAAATGCGATCGCCCGTAATCAAATATTCTGATAACTTCTCATCCAATTCCTCAATGGAAAAAACCGCATCCGCTCCATAATTTTCCTTTGCACCCTCCACCCCAGCACGATAACCTGTCCAAATTTCCTTTGCCAAATCCTTGGGCTGTACAAACAAGATAAAACGATGCTCATTATGATTAGGTGCCAAAATTGCCACCGCTTCAGGCTCATTAAACCCCGTCAAATAGAAAAAGTCGCTATCCTGACGATAAACGTATTCCACGTCATTGTGCATTACCGCCATGGGGGCGCTACGAAAAACCGCCACTCCTTTCCCCATTTTCGACATTAACAATTCACGGCGTTGAGCGTATTCTTGTTGAGCAATCATCATCGATACTTTGTAAAGAAAGATTAAGGTTGATGACTGTATTTTAACATCTTGGTTACAGGTGTTAATAATGGATAATTTTGCCTATTGCCCATTGCCTATTCCCTGCCTTAAACAAAAAATTTTAGAATGAATCACCCCTATCCCCCATCACCCTAACGCAACGGTGGAACGTTTGCCAAAAAGAATAGTACCCAGACGAATCATAGTGGCACCTGCTTCGATGGCAAGGGGATAATCCCCCGACATTCCCATGGATAACTGATCAAAATCTGAGCCGAAATGGGGTTGTAATTCATCGGCTAAACTTTTGACATTCTTAAAAGCCCCTAGGGTTTCATCCTTTGATAGTCCGAGGGGTAAAATTGCCATTAAACCTCGTAATCGCAACGAATCAAGTTGTTTAATGGCTTCCACATCCTGCCATAATTGTTGTACATCCCAGCCATATTTCGATTCATCAGGTAAAATTTTTACTTGTAAACATACCTGTGGTAGTTCTGTAATTGTTTTAAGGGCGATCGCCTCTTGGGCTAAACGGTTAATCCTCCGAGCAATTTTTAGGCTATCAATAGAATGAATCCAAGGAAAAGACTCCACCGCTTTTTTTGCCTTATTACTTTGTAAATGCCCAATAAAATGCCATGTAATATCCCCTAAGTCTTTTAACTGTTCCTGCTTTTCCAAAGCCTCCTGCAACCGATTTTCAGCAAAATCACGAATCCCCCCATCATAAGCCATGCGAATACTGTCCACCGACATAGTTTTACTCACGGCAATGAGGCGCACTCGGGGCGGTATTGTGGGCTTTATTTCTTCTATTCGGGCAGTGATTAAATTATCCATCTAAACTAGATTTTTTGGTTTTCTCCCTGACTAAAGGGCAGGGGATTAGGGGCTATTAAACATAGGATTTCGAGGAAAAACCTATCTTTATTGGAAGGTGCGCTGATACATTGCATTCATTTGTTTATAAGCATTCCAATCTCCATTACTTCTTAAACTTCTTAACTTACTTTCCATCAACAGTTTCGCCTCTGAGCGCGTCAAAGGTTCAAAAAAAGTCTCTCTTTGTTCTACTTTAACTTTGAAAAATAGCCGTTGAGCATAAAGGGTGGTAAATAGTTCCTCATTCTTATCAATCAGGCACAATCGATAAAGTAGTCCAAAAGTAGGATGATTTATATATGTTTCAGTAGTCATTAAACTTAGGAATGATGATGCTAAATCTTCTTAACTTAGCATGGTGATATTTGATTGTATCCTTTATTTAGTCATAATTTGAGTTTTCTGTAAAGATATTTCTGTAACTCTTATGATCAAAAAGTTACACAATATTATTGGTTATTTTCTTTAATTGGTTGTGGTTTTCCCCGAAAATATAAATTTAAACTGTTCTCAAAATTCTGACCATTAAGATTGTCGTAGCACTGTAGGATAGTTATGGACAATCTATATATATCTCTCTATATTAATTTTTATGAAAACTATTAAATTAATGCACGCTAAGTTACACCGAGTCAGGGTAACAGAGGCGAATGTTAATTATGTGGGTAGTATTACCATCGATCCCGAATTGATGGAAATGGTGGGTATTTTGCCCTTAGAGGAGGTGGAAATTGCTAATTTGAATAATGCTCAAAGATGGTCAACCTATGCCATTCCCGGTACAAGGGGCAGTAAAGAAATATGTCCTAATGGAGGCGCTGCTTTGTTGTGCGAAAAAGGAGATATTTTAATTATTTATGCTTATGAACAGTGCGATCGCACTTATATTTTGGAAAAAGGACATCAGGCAAAAGTCTTAATAGCAGGAGAAAACAACGAGATAGAAGACTTTTTTATTCAAACCCTCAGCAGTGAAAACGGTAAATTGGAATTTGAACCTCGACAAAAGAGATAAAGAAATATTAAAAAAAATCACCCCTTGCTTAAAGAAACTTTGAAAAAGAAAACATAGTTCTATGGGATCATTAAAATGATTAAAGATTAAAAATTTATAAACGTATTGGCGATAAAATAAAACAATAAATATGGTAAACGATCAAAAATCCACAGTGATCATCACTGGAGCATCATCAGGGGTAGGTTTACAAGGAGCTAAAGCCCTAGCCAAAACAGGTCAATGGCACGTTATCATGGCTTGTCGTAACCTCGAAAAAACCCAAAAAGTAGCCAAAGAAGTAGGCATTCCCGAAGATAGCTATCAAATCATTCATCTTGACTTAGCATCCCTCAACAGTGTGCGTAAATTTGTCGAGGATTTTCGTGCCACAGGTAGAAACCTAGATGCTTTGGTATGTAATGCCGCCGTGTATTACCCCCTACTCAAAGAGCCTATGTATAGCGAGGATGGTTACGAAATAAGCGTCGCCACCAACCACCTAGGGCATTTTCTTCTCTGTAACCTCATGTTAGAAGATCTCAAAAAATCCTCTAACCCCCATCCTCGTCTCATAATCCTAGGTACTGTTACCGCCAACCCCAAAGAATTAGGCGGAAAAATCCCCATTCCTGCCCCTCCTGATTTAGGAAACTTAAAAGGTATGGAAGAAGGATTTAAAGCACCCATTTCTATGATTAGTGGTAAAAAATTTAAATCTGGAAAAGCCTACAAAGATAGTAAATTGTGTAATATTCTGACCATGAAAGAATTACACCGCCGTTATCATGACTCCACAGGTATTATTTTCAACTCTTTTTATCCCGGTTGTGTCGCCGAAACAGATTTATTCCGTAACCATTACTCCCTTTTTCAAAAAATATTCCCTCTTTTCCAAAAAAATGTGACAGGGGGTTATGTTTCCGAAGAATTAGCAGGGGAAAGACTTGCCAAGGTAGTGGCAGAGGAAGAGTTTGGTAAATCTGGAGTTTATTGGAGTTGGGGAAATCGTCAGAAAGAAGGCAGAAAACCATTTGCTCAAGAGGTTTCTGATGAAGCCAGTGATAAAAATAAAGCAGTTAAATTATGGGATTTGAGTGCTAAGTTGGTGGGTATGAATTAGAGTTTTCCCATCAATTTCCGAGACAAGGGGATTAAACCCCTTGTTCCATAAAATTTATTTCGGTAAATCGCTATAACCCATTAAGAAGCGATCGCACCTTTGGGCTACTCCACGACCTTCATTAAAAGCCCATACCACAAGACTTTGACCCCGTCGACAATCCCCCGCCGCAAACACATTAGGAATGCTGGTGGCATAGTCATCATAATCAGCTTTGATATTACTACGATGATCCTTTTCTAAGCCCATCTGATCTAATAATAACTGTTCTGGACCAAGAAAACCCATGGCTAGTAACACCAATTGAGCAGGGATAACCTTTTCTGTGCCTTCTATGGGATTAGGGATAAAACGCCCCTCCTGGTTGCGTTGCCACTCCACCTGTACGGTATGAACAGCTTTTACATCACCATGATCATCCCCTTCAAACTTGGTGGCAGTGGTGGTATAAAATCGGGGATCATCTCCAAACTTAGCCGCCGCCTCCTCTTGTCCATAGTCAAGGCGATAAACCTTGGGATATTCTGGCCAAGGATTATTTTTCGCCCTCATTTCTGGGGGTTTAGGCATAATTTCCAATTGAGTTACGGAGCTACAAACATGACGCACAGAAGTTCCCACGCAGTCTGTACCCGTATCCCCTCCGCCGATGATCACAACGTCTTTGCCTTGGGCAGAAATTAACCCCTCTGGATTGCTATCTAATATTGCCTTGGTGTTGGCGGTAAGGAAATCCATGGCGAAATGAATACCTTTTAAATCTCTGCCCTCTATGGGTAAATCCCTCGGTTTTCCTGCCCCAATGCACAAAATCACCGCATCATTTTCCTTTACCAATTCCTCGGCAGTTATATCTCTACCGATTTCGGTATTACAGATAAACTTGATACCTTCTTCTTCCAATACCCTAATGCGGCGCATTACCACCTTTTCCTTATCCAATTTCATATTAGGGATACCGTACATGAGTAAGCCCCCAGGGCGATCGCCCTTTTCATATACCGTTACCCAATGCCCAGCCCGATTCAACTGCGCCGCCGCACTCAATCCTGCCGGGCCAGAACCCACCACAGCAACCTTTTTGCCTGTTCTTTTTTCAGGGGGTTCAGCAGTTACCCACCCTTGATCCCAACCATGGTCGATAATACTACATTCAATATTTTTGATGGTTACAGGGGGATTATTGATACCCAAAACGCAAGAACCCTCACAGGGGGCGGGACATACCCTTCCTGTAAATTCAGGAAAGTTATTGGTTTTGTGGAGTCTTTCAAGGGCTTCTTTCCACAAACCACGATAAATTAAATCATTCCATTCAGGAATTAAATTATTAACAGGACAACCACTGGCCATGCCACTAATTAATTCTCCCGTATGACAAAAAGGCGTACCGCAATCCATACATCGAGCCGCCTGATTTTTTAAGTTTTCCTCTGGTAAATGTAAATGAAACTCATCCCAGTTTTTAATTCTTTCCAAGGGATCTTTATCGACTGGTAATTCTCTGGCAAATTCTAAAAATCCTGTTGGTTTACCCATGTTATTTAGTAGTTATCTTCGTTCTTAATGATTAAAAAAGATGTTTAATAATGTAAAAAAATACTATTACTTGAATTATTGCTATAGCTTTTAGATAATAATAAAAAATTAAATTTCTAGTGGATAATCCTTTCTAAATATTCTGATATTTTCAAATTACCTTGATGATAATTAACTATGGAGAAAGGGGATATTTAATGAAACGCTTTAGTATTTTTTTATGACAATTATGTTCATCTTACTTTCAATGCTAAAAGATGGACTCTTATTTTGGCTCGGTTTAAAGATTTTTTTAAAATTTTATTAACTATTCTTAATAATCGCAGTAGAATCAGCCCATTGCCCATTGCCTCTAAGATTTGACTTTACACATTTGCCTAATAATCTTAAACTTGATAGTATTGCTCATCAAATCATAGTAAGAAGGGTTCAGGGTGGAAAAAGGAACGCTAGTAGAATTTAAGGTTAATGGCGATCGCATCTAGGATGTTTTGACCACTTGTTCATACAACTGAGCAACAACTATGCAAGGTTGAATATAAGACATTGTGTACTTAAGTTTAACTTGTGTTATTCTAAGGGAAAATTGCAATAAGCATCGAAAATAACATGGAGAAAATTTATTTCTATGCTCCTAATAAAAAAACACATTCTTTTTTTGCTGGACAAATACCACAGTGGAATGATATTAAAGAAATCAGAAAGTTTCAATCTGGTAATTTTACATCTTGGATTTTTACTACATATTGTAGAATAAAAAATGCTGGTTTTCCATGTGAAATAATAGATTATTTACCCGAAAAAGGAATAGTTATTGCGGATAGAGATACATTAGGTAATATTTATCCTTATTTAGAAAAATTAATGTTAATTTGTGCCAAAGGCGATAGAGAATATCATCCTTCAGCACATCTACATATAGTTCACAATATGAATGATCAAAAAAAAATCATTAATTCTATCTGGAATCCATATTACATATCACATTGGCCACAACCAAGTATCATTCCTAGAAAACGAGATCGAAATTCTTTAGTGGAAAATATTGCTTTTATAGGTTCAAGAAGTAATATATGTCAAGAACTATTATCAGATAAATGGATTAAATCCTTAGAAGAATTAGATTGTAAATGGTATCCTATGTTTGATAAAAATCAATGGCATGACTACAGTAATATAGATGCCATTGTTGCTGTTAGAAGTTTTGATAAACTCCATTATTTACACAAACCAGCTAGTAAATTGATTAATTGTTGGCAAGCTCATGTACCAGCTATACTAACACCAGAATCTGCATTTTTAGCTGCTAAAAAATCTGATTTAGATTTTCTTGTGGTTAACTCTATTGATGAAACAATTGAAGCTGTAAAAAAACTTAAAAACAATCCTCAATTATATTTGGCAATGGTACAAAATGGACAAGCAAGATACAAAGAATTTAGTGAAGATAAAATCACCAAAGATTGGATTAATTTCTTTGAAAAATTCGCTATTCCTCACTATCAAGAATGGCTTAGTATGTCAGAAATTGAGAGAAGAACTATATTTTCAAAACGCTATTTAAGATTAAAATTTGAAAGAATAAAGCAAAGACTAAAATTTAATTAAATTAGTTATTTTTTTCAAGTTGACTTTTAAGTAATAAGAGTAAACTCTTAGGATATTAATTAATCTTTTTATCATAAGTTATCAAAAATTATTGCCTATTTTCCATTCCCTGCCTTAAGCAAACACTTCTATAATTGATAAGCCCTACTTCTAACCGACAATGTAGGCATCAAAAAGAGATTTAACTTTACACATTTGCCTAATAATCTTAAACTTGATAGTATTGCTCATCAAATCATAGTAAAAAAGGTTCAGGGTGGAAAAAGGAACACTAGTAGAATTTAAGGTTAATGGCGATCGCCGTTTAGCGGTAATAGAAAAACCAGAGGGAAAAAAGATTGGATTGCCATTGATAAAAATGGTACAAATCATAAGGTTAGACCCCAAAAAATTGATTACCTTGTGCAGGGAGAATCCTTCAAACCTTCAGACATTGAAAAATTTAGCCAAGAAGTTGAACAATATTTAGATCCCTCTAGCCTAGAAATTGCTTGGGAATTATTAGTAGAAGAATCAACCCCCGTCACTCCAGCAGAATTAGCAGGGTTAATTTTTTCCGAGGAAACCCCCATCCTTTGTTACGCATCTTACCTTTTACTCTCGGACGATAAAATATACTTTAAGAAAAAAGGAGATGTTTATGAACCCCGTTCTGCCACTCAAGTGGAAGAAATCAAACATCAAATCGAAATAGAAGCCCAGAAAAGACAAGAAAAAGAAGAATTTTTTAACCGATTAAATCAAGCCTTGGCAGGGGAAGAAGTTAAATGGACAGAGAATGATTTAATCAAACTCGACTTTGTGGAAAGATGGGTGTTACAACCTGATAATCCTCCCAAACAAGCCCAAGAGATTTTAGAAAATATTGGTAGGTCAAAAACTATTCAGGAAGCATGGCAGTTATTGATAGACCTTAAATTATGGAGCGAACACGAAAATTTATTCTTGCGTCGTAGTTCCTATCCCAACAACTTTCCTTTAGAGGTAGCAGAAATGGCTCAATCAATTATCTATAACCTATCTAAAGGAATAGAAATCCCAGATCCTCAACCCCGTTTAGATTTAACCCATCACAAGGTATATACCATCGATGATGAAAGTACCGAAGAAATCGATGACGGTTTGAGTGTGGAAACCCTTGAGGATGGAAGTTTGCGTTATTGGATTCACATCGCAGATCCCACTCGCTTGGTTACTCCCCATGATGATTTGGATTTGGAAGCTCGTAAACGCAGTACCAGTTTATATTTACCTACGGGCATGATTCCCATGTTCCCCCCTGTATTAGCCACGGGCCCCATGAGTTTGGTTCAAGGTCAAATTTGCCCTGCCCTTAGTTTTGGGGTTACTCTTGACGAGGCAGGGGGCATTAAGGATTATGAAATTCACTCTACTTATATCAAGCCCACCTATCGCCTCACTTATCATGATGTGGATGAAATGTTACATCTCGATATACAAGCAGAGCCAGAGGTAAAACAGTTGGCGCAGGCGGCTAAGTTGCGATCGCAATGGCGTAAGGATAATGGTTCGGTGGTGATTTCCATGCCAGAAGCGATTATAAAAGTCAAGGGAGAGGAAGATGTCACCATTGAGTTGTTACATGATTCCTATTCCCGTACAGTGGTGGCCGAAATGATGATCCTCACGGGGGAAGTAGCAGGGCGTTTTTGTCAGGAGCATAATATTCCCGTGCCTTTCCGTGGGCAACCTCAGCCAGAATTACCCCCCCAAGAAGAACTAATTTTACTTCCCGCCGGGCCAGTACGAGCCTCGGCTATTCGTCGTTGTATGCCCAAGAGTGAGACGGGATTATCCCCCATTCGTCATGCTAGTTTGGGGTTAAATGCCTATACCCAAGTCACCTCCCCCATCCGTCGTTATACTGACTTATTAGCCCATTTTCAGATCAAAGCTCATTTGCGGGGTGATGAATTGCCTTTTGCCCGAGATGAAATGCAATCGATTCTATTTAATGTTACTTCCACTTCTTCCGAGGCTGTCTTAGTGGAAAGACAAACCAATCGTTATTGGACTTTGCAATATTTAAAACAACACTCCGATGAGGTGTGGGAAGTTTTAATGTTACGTTGGTTACGGGAAGATGATCGTCTTGCCCTGATTCTTTTTGAAGATATAGGTTTAGAATTACCCTATCGGTGCGATCGAGCCATCAAACTAGGGGAAACATTCATGTTAGAAGTCGCCTACTGCGATCCCCATCGGGATGAAATTCGCTTTAAGGAAGTTGTCATCCCCTCCTAAATGTAGGGTGGGCATTGCCCACCATCTACAAAACTAAATTTACTGTGCTTCCACCAACTCTTTAGCCTTAAGAGTGGCATAAAGACGATTCAACGCACTAACATAAGCCCTTGCAGAAGCCACAATGACATCAGTATTTGCCGCATAGCCAGAATAAGTCCGCCCCTCATGTTTTAGGCGAATTGTCACCTCTCCCATAGCATCAATCCCCGCCGTCACAGACTTCACAGAATACTCCGTCAACTCATTAGGAATATTAACCACCCTGTTAATGGCTTTATAAACCGCATCCACCGGCCCTGTACCAATAGCCGCATCACTCAATTCCTCACCATCAGGATTTCTTAGGGTAATGGTTGCCGTAGGGGAAGAATGGTCACCACAGGAAACCTGTACCAACTCCAAACGGAATAACTCAGGGGGCTGTTGAATTTCATCATTAACAATCGCCTCCAAATCCCAGTCAGTAATTTCTCGTTTCTTATCCGCAACCTCTTTGAAACGCAAAAATGCCTTATTAAGATCATTCTCCGACAACTCAAAGCCCAATTCTTGTAAACGGGTACGGAAAGCATTACGCCCAGATAGCTTACCCAAAACAATCTGATTAGTCGTTAAACCAATGGACTCCGCATCCATAATTTCATAGGTAAGGCGATTTTTCAAAACACCATCCTGATGAATCCCTGATTCATG